>CP048749.1 GCA_011752475.1 Buchnera aphidicola (Microlophium carnosum) | reverse complement strand
TTAGTGCGCTCTTTTTATAGCATCTATTACAGCCTTTGCCTTATTTAAACTTTCCCTAACTTCATCACTGGGGATTGAATTAAAAACAATACCAGCACCTGCTTGAATTGTTGCAATATTATTTTCTATATACGCTGATCGTATTGTTATACAGGTATCTAAATTTCCTGAACTAGTAAAATAACCTATCGCTCCGCCATAACTTCCTCTGCTTTCACCTTCACACTCAGCAATTAATTGCATTGCTCGTACCTTAGGTGCTCCAGTTAGTGTTCCCATATTCATACAAGATGAATATGCATGAAGCGCATCTAGTCCATTTTTTAATTTTCCAATTACCCTAGAAACTAAATGCATTACATGTGAATATTTATCTACTCTTACTAAATCTGAAACATATCTAGATCCTGGTACACAAATACGTGCAAGATCATTTCGTGCTAAGTCTACAAGCATTAAATGTTCGGCCAATTCCTTATGATTTGTTCTCATTTCGAGTTCTATTCTACTGTCTAAATCTAAATCTAAAATTCCATTTTTTTTTCTCCCCCTAGGTCTAGTGCCAGCTATAGGATAAAGTTCAATTTGTCTTGTTTTCTCGTCATATTTTAAAGAACTTTCTGGAGATGCACCAAATAAAATAAAACTTTCATCTTGCATGAAAAACATATACGGACTAGGGTTATTTTTTTTTAATTCCTGATAGGATGCTAGGGGGTTATTGCAGGGTAAAAAAAATTTTCGGGATGGTACAACTTGGAAAATTTCACCTTTTTCAATTAATTTTTGTAATTTTTTTATTACAGATGAATATTGAAAATCACTCATATTAGAAGTTAAATCAGTTTTTAACTTTACCTGATTTTTGGGGATAACTGTAAACTTTTCTTCAAGTTTTTTTTGTATTTCTTTTATTCTTTTTTCGATTCTCTTTTTTTCATCAAAATTTTCACTAAAAATACTTCCCTGAATTAGACAGGTTTTTTTTTGATGATCTAAAACTAACAACGTTTCTGCTAAATAAAAACAAAAATCTGGACATTTTTGGTTTTTCTTTATACTAGGTAATAATTCAAAATTAGAAATAAGATCATAAGAAAACAATCCGCCAAAAAACATTGCTTTATTTATTTTTTTCGTATTGTTAAAAATTTTAATAATAAATCTAAATGAATCAAAAACAGATAATGAAAAAATTTTTTTATCTTCATCAATATTTTTTTTTATAGGAGGAAAAATAAAGTTAATAGTGTTCTCTTTTTCAAGAATTTTTAATTCTTGATGATATGATTTTTTTTTTAAAAGAGATAATATTTTTGTCCCATTTTTAGATAGTGCAGTTATACTAACTGAATTTCTGATAGCAGAAATACGTATTGCGCTATCAATAATCATTATACTTTCTAAATCATTTTTTTTATTCACTTCTGCTGTTTCAAGTAGCAATGTTGCTGATCTTGATCCACAAAGATGATTAAAAATTTTTGTAGGATCAGTATGATAATTAGCCTTTCTTTGAATTATTTTAATATCATATAAGCCTTTTTCCATTAATTTACATCTCTTTTTAACCAAAAAATTTTATTTAATTTTCTTTTATAATAACTACATTGTTAAATTAAAGCAAGGTATCGTTTTTTTTTTTTTTTTTAAGAAAGTGTATAATATATATTTAAGTATGTAATAACTATATTAAATAAAGATGATACTAATACGTACTATGTATAAAGAAATAATAATAATTAAAAACTTTATATATTATTTATATATTTTTGTTTTTTTTTTAAGGAAAAAGAATCTTTAGTTTTAATTAATTAATTGTTTTTTATTTTATGATATTTTTGACATATGAAAAGTATATTGGATGTATATATACAAAACTTATCCCCAGACTTATGAACATGTTATCAACATGTTTTTAATAGACTAAAAAAAAAATATATATATATATAAAACATAGTGTTATGTTATTTTTTTGATTAATAAATTTAAAATTTTAAATTTTTTTTAAAAAAGTTATCCACAGAAATTGTGGATAACTTTTTTAAAAAAATTTACCCTAATTTTTTAAAAATTTTTTTATCATCAGACTTGATTACTTTATAAAATTTTATAAAGAATTTTATATAGTCATTATTTTTTTATTTTTCGTATTTATTTGGTTTTTTTAAATGATGAGAGTTTTTCAGAGATTGAAAATTTTAAAAACACATTTATTTTAAATTTTTGAAAATTAGTTTAAATAAATTTAGATATAGAGGGGAGTGATTATTTTTTTATACGCGTATTATACTAGTAATATAGGTGTTTTTGATAAATGTAGTATTTACTATATAAGTTTAGGATAAATAAAAAATAGATTATTTATACGGAAAAAAATATTAAATTAAAACAGATGATATTTAAAGTAAAATTTTTAATTTTTATATTTTTTCAATCTATGCATTTTTTTAATTTAAATTGTATTCTTCTGATCTATTTTAATTATTTTTTCTACAGTTTATAAGGGTAAAAAAATTATTTTTTTCTTTTTCTAAAAGGGTTTCCTAATTTTTTGACGGGATATTTTTGATTTTTTATTAAAATTATATTAGATGTAATATTATTTAGTTTTTTTCATTTTAAAACATATTTAGGCATGTATTATAAATTTTTAAAAAAATGAGAATCTTTCAGATTTTTTGGGGTGAATAAAGCTAATATATTTTTTATTTTTTTGATTATGTAATATATTTTATAGATGCCCAATTGATAGTTTTTTCTAATATTTGATCTCCATAAGTTGTTAAGATAGATTCAGGATGAAATTGAAAACCACACACACGATCTGAGTTATTTCTGACAGACATAATTATTTTTTTAAAATAGGAATTTATTATAAACCCAGTGGGGATTGTGTTACAAATTAATGAATGATACCGACCAACTGGTAGAGGATCAGGAATATCTTCAAACATCTCTAAACCGTCATGATTGATTGATGATGTTTTACCATGGAATATGTCATTTGCATAGCCAATAGTCCCACCATAGGCTTCTACTATTGCCTGGTGGCCTAAACAAATTCCTATTATAGGAATGAAACCCTTAACTTTTTTTATTAATTCTAACATACACCCAGCATTCTTAGGAAGACTAGGGCCAGGTGATAACATTAAAATAGGATTTATTAATTTTCTAAGAGATTTTAAAATAATTTCGAGATCTACTGTGTTACGATAAATTAAAACATTATTTTTTTGGTTTCTCAGTTGTTCAACAAGATTATAGGTAAACGAGTCTATGTTATCTAAAAGTAAAATATTTGACATTTTGTAAGAAGTCCTGTTTT
>CP048748.1 GCA_011752475.1 Buchnera aphidicola (Microlophium carnosum) | reverse complement strand
CAATGAAAAGAGCATCAGAGATAGATGTTGCTCGATGTGAATTGAATTATTTTTTACAGATTAAAAATATTAAAATTGGCTCCCCCCTACAAAGATTTAGAAGATTGAATGAACATCGAGCATGTGCTATGAGAGCAATGGTTTTAGCGATGATTTATCATTTTAATATTTCTTCTGATTTAGTTCAAGCATCAGTAGAACAATTATCTGATGAATGTGGTTTATCTACTTTATCTAAAGCAGGTAATAAATCTATTACTCGAGCTTCTAGATTAATTACTCATTTCATGGAGCCAATGGGTTTTGTTACTTGTAAAAAAACATGGGATAAAATATTAGGTAATTATATGCCTAAAGTGATCACACTAACTCCGTTGTTTTTTATGTTATTTGGTGTTTCTGAAAAAAAACTAATAAGCGCTAAAAAACAACAATTAGGTTGGATCAATAAAAATCTTATTAGTAAAGGATTTAAACCAATAACTATGATTGATGCTAAAAGACGTTCTAAAGACAGTCAAATTAAGAGTATTTTAAAATATAGAATTTCGAAACATGCTTTTTACAAGAAAAAAAGAAATGCACAACGTTTGATTTCATTAGATGAAAAAGAAGCGAGACAAACTATTCTTCGTGCTTTAGTAGCTAAATATTCTATTAGTGAACTAACAAAATTAGGTCCTGATGGATTGAAAAAACAAGTTAATATTAGTTATTATTATTTACGAAAGATAGCTACAAATACATATCCTGATAACTAAAATTTTTTTTAAATCTTTTTTTTTAATTATACGTTTACTCGTAGCAATTTCTTTTTTTTAAAATTCAGATTCTTTGTTTTTTTTTATTTTTCCCATACAGCCCTCCCTCTCTTTTTATTTTTTTAATAAAAAATACTTATAACTATATGGAATTTTTTATTTAAAAAAAAAATAAATGCATATGGTTTTAGAAAATATATGCTTCTTATATAATAAATGCAAAATAACATTCTTTAAACTTAAATAAAAAAATAAATAAACACATACTCAAGAAATAAAAAAATAGCGAAATTTTTATTTATAAAAATTTCGCTATTTTTTTAAAAAATTATTTTTTTTTTAAGAACTAAAAGCTCTTCTCTCCAAAAGAAAATCAGGTATATTATCTTCGTAATCTTTTATCGCTTCTAAATGTTTCATAGTTAAATCAATGTTATCTAAATTATTTAATAAACACAACCGATGAAAATCATTTATTTCAAATAAAAAAACTTTTTGATTTACTGAAATTGTTTTTTCTAGCAAACTAATATTAAAATTAATACCTATATTATCTCTAACAATATTAAAAAGAACATTAATTTCTCTCTCCCCTAAAGTAATTAAAAGAAGTTTATTATTAAAACTATTGTTATAAAAAATATCAGCAAAACTAGGTGCAATTATGACTTTAAATCCATAATCTAATAAAGACCAAACAGCATGCTCTCTGGATGATCCACAACCAAAATTCCCCCTTGTTAATAAAATACTTGCTTTTTGATAGATTTTTTTATTTAAAACAAATTGTTTATTTTCTACTAATTGTTTATTATCCAGAAAACGCCAATCATGAAATAAATATTTACCAAAACCTATCTTATTTACCTTTTTTAAAAATTGTTTAGGAATAATAATATCTGTATCTATATTAGATATATCTAAAGGTACAACAACACCAGTATGACCAGTAAATTTAAACATTGTTTAATTGTTCTCACTATCATATAAATTTCTAATATCAAAAAATTTCCCATATATCGCAGCTGCTGCAGCCATCATAGGACTTACTAAATGTGTGCGACTACCCCTACCCTGACGACCCTCAAAATTCCGATTACTAGTAGAAGCACAACGCTCTCCAACATTTAATTTATCCTTATTCATACCCAAACACATAGAACAACCAGGTAAACGCCATTCAAATCCTGAATTAATAAATATCTTATCTAATCCCTCACTTTCAGCTTTTCTTTTTACTAAACCTGATCCAGGAACAACAATAGCTTGAACATTTTTAGAAACCTTTTTATTTTTTATGATTTTTGAAGCAGCTCTTAAATCTTCTATTCGGCCATTAGTACAAGAACCAATAAAAACTTTATCAATAGTAACATCAGTTAAAAACATACCTGTTTTTAATCCCATATACCTACAAGCTGATTTTGCTAAATCTTTTTTTATTGAATCATTAAAACTATTGAAATCAGGTATTTTTTCATCGATTGAAATTACCTGATCTGGATTAGTCCCCCAAGTAACTTGTGGTGAAATTTCTGATACATTTATATTAAAAGTCTTATCAAAAAAAGCATCTTTATCAGATTTTAAGGTTTTCCAAAAATTTAATGATTGACCCCAAAATAAATTAGATGGGGAATATATTTTATTTTTCAAATATGTATATGTAATTTCATCTGGTTCTATTAATCCTGATTTTGCGCCCATTTCAATTGCCATATTACAAATTGTCATTCTTTCTTCCATATTCATTCTCTTTACTACATTTCCACAAAACTCAATTACATATCCAGCCCCCCCTGATGATCCTAATTTTCCGATAATAAATAGAATTACATCTTTTGCAGTAATAAAATTTTTTATCTCTCCTGTAATTTCTATCTTCATATTTTTAAAACGTTGTTGTTTTAATGTTTGAGTCGCAAGAACATGTTCTACTTCTGAAGTACCAATTCCAAAAGCCAATGCACCAAATGCACCATGAGTAGAAGTGTGAGAATCACCACACACAATCGTCATACCAGGTAGGGTCATACCTTGCTCAGGACTGATAACATGCACTATCCCTTGGTTGGGATTATTTATATCATATAAAGATATATTAAATTGACTACAATTTTTTTTTAATTGTTCCATTTGTATTTTCGCCATTGAACCAGATGCATTAATATCTTTACTCTTCGTAGAAACATTATGATCCATGGTGGCAAAAGTTTTTTTAGGTTGTCTAACCTTACGGTTTTTCTCTCGTAATGAATCAAAAGCTTGGGGGGATGTAACTTCATGAAGCAAATGCAAATCTATATACAAAAGAGCTGTATTATTTTTTTCTTTATAAATAATATGTGAATCATATATTTTATCATATAGTGTTTTCTTCATTTTATTCACCATTGATTAGGGAAGTTGCAATAGCATCACCCATTTCATTTGTTTTTAAAAAATAGTTATTATTAGAGATATCTGCAGTTCTATAACCTTTTTTTAATACAGAACTTACAGCTTGATCAATTTTATTTGCTATATCATTTAAATTCATCCCATATCTCACTAACATAGAAAGTGAAAGAATTTGAGAAATTGGATTAGCAATATTTTTACCTACAATATCAGGTGCAGATCCGCCTGCTGGTTCATATAATCCAAAGTTCTCTTCATTTAAACTAGCTGATGGTAACATCCCAATAGATCCAGTAATTATAGCACATTCATCAGAAATGATATCTCCAAAAAGATTAGAACATAGTAATACATCAAACTGATTAGGATTTTTAATAATCTGCATAGTGGCATTATCAATATACAAATGAGAGAGATGAACATCAGGATATTCTTTAGAAACACTGTTGACTACCTCTCTCCATAAAACAGAACTTTGAAGAACATTTGATTTATCTATAGAGCAAACTTTGTTTTTTCTAGAACGTGCTAATTTAAAAGCTAAATGAGCAATACGAAGAATTTCATACTCATGATAAATCTCTGTGTCAAAAGCATATTTAACATTATTCTCTCTTTTTATATAACCCTTAGGTTCACCAAAATAAATCCCCCCTGTTAATTCTCTAACACATAATATGTCAAAACCATTTTTTACAATATCAGAACGTAATGGGGACAAACATTTTAGTTCGGCATATAATTTTGCTGGTCTTAAGTTAGAAAAAAGATTAAAATGTTTTCTTAAGGGTAGTAAAGAAGCTCTTTCAGGACGTTCTTCTACTGGAAGCTTATCCCATTTTTTTCCCCCTACAGAACCAAATAAAATTGCATCAGAATTTTCACATCCTATTAATGTAGTTTTTGGCAAAGCAACACCTTCACGATCAATAGCTACTCCCCCGATATTAAATTCCTGTATTTCTAATAATAAAAAAAATTTATTTTTTAAAATATTTAAAATTTTATATGCCTCGCACATAACTTCAGGGCCTATTCCATCACCAGGTAATACCGCAATACGATAGTTTTTTTTCATAAAAAAATTTTTCTCTCAGATAGAATAATAATGAATAAAATTTTTTCTTTATGTAAATATATTAAATTTTTTTAACTTTTTTTAAACTTTTTATCTTTTTTTGAACTTGCTTCGTCTTCCATATATTGTTCAATACATTAATCATTGCCTGAGCTGATGATTCAATAATATCAGCAGCTAAACCAACTCCATGAAATTTTCTTTTTTCATGTTCAACTAAGATATCTACCTGACCTAATGCATTCCCACCATTACCCTTTGCTACAAGTTGAAATTTTTGCAATATTATAGGCAGGGATGTAATTCTATTTAATGTTTGATAAATAGCATCAATTGGACCGTTAGTTGTTGTATACGATTCAGTATATATTTCTTTACCACATAATAACTTGACTGAAGCAGTCGATAAATTATTAGAAATAGACTGCACGCTAAAAAATTTTAAATAAAAATGTTCCCGTTCATTTTCTTCTTTACTAATAAATGCTAATGATTCTAAATCATAATCAAAAACTTGACCCTTTTTATCAGCTAGATTTAAAAAAGAAACATAAAGTTTATCTATATCAAAATCACTATCTTTATAACCCATTTCATTCATATAATATTTTACTGCTGCTCGACCTGATCGAGAAGTTAAATTTAATTTAACTTCTTTTAAACCAATACTACTAGGTTCCATAATTTCATAATTTTTTCTATTTTTTAAAACTCCATCTTGGTGAATACCAGAAGAATGTGAAAATGCATTACTACCTACTATAGCTTTATTAGATGGAATTGGAACATTGCAAATATGACTAATAATTTGACTAGTGCGATAAATTTCTTTATGATTTATATTAGTAGAGACTCCTAAAATATCTTCTCTAACTTTTATTGCCATAATTACTTCTTCTAGTGCTGTATTTCCAGCTCTTTCACCAATTCCATTTATAGTTCCTTCTATTTGTCTAGCACCTGCCTGTATAGCTGATATAGAGTTCCCTACGGCCATTCCTAAATCATCATGACAGTGTACTGAGATTATAGATTTATGAATATTAGGAACACGATCAAATAAATTCTTGATAACAGAAGATATTTCATTGGGGATTGTATATCCTACTGTATCAGGGATATTAATTGTTTTTACACCTGACTTTATTAATTTTTCTACAATACGACACAAATTATCTATTGTAGTTCTACTAGCATCTTCACAAGAAAATTCAATATCATCTGTGTAACGTAAAGCTTTTTTTACTGAAAAAACAGCCATTTCTATTATTTCGTCAAAATTTTTTTTTAGTTTAGATTCCATGTGAAGTGTTGAAGTAGCTAAAAAAATATGAATGCGAAAAGAATTAGATGATGACATAGCTTCTCCAGCTGCATCAATATCTTTTTCCACACAACGTGCTAAACTACATATTCGACTATTTTTAATTTTTTTGGATATAGTTTGAACTGATTTGAAATCTCCAGGCGATGAAACAGGAAATCCTATTTCTATAATATCTATTCCAGACTTTTCTAAAGATAATGCAATTTGTAATTTTTCTTTCACACTAAGACTTGCTTGTAATGCCTGTTCACCATCGCGTAGAGTTGTATCAAAAATGATCACTTTAGAATTCATAGGGGGGATCTTCTCAAAAAAGAAAATAAAAATGTTTTTTAAACAAAATAAATTTACACAATAAAAATTTCATAAGACATCATATACAAAAAAATTCTGTGTGTGATGTCTTATGAAATTTTTATTGTGTAAATTTATTTTGTTATTTTTTTATATAACTTACACAAGTTACTATATTCAATATCTATTTTTTTTTTAAGACCCTTAGGACCTATTTTGGTTAATTCACTAGCTGTATAATAATTAATTAAACAATTTAAAATCTTTTTTCTAGCTATTTTTTCATCTAGTTGAGATATAGTTTTCATATCTAAAAAAGAGGTGAATATTCCACTATTTTGTTTTTTTAATTTTTTTGACAATTTCTCTTTTTTTGATACATAATTATTTAATTTTGATTGGGGAATATCGCATAACATAAAAAACATAGGGGTTAAAAAAATTTTTTTAGGGGTATAATTACTAATTGATTTTCTTTTTACTTTTTCACATTTAACAAAACCCATTGGCTCTAAAAATTCACTTATCAAACGCGAAGCACGTGTGATGGATTTATTACCAGAATCTGATAGAGTAGATAATCCACATTCATCTGCTAATTTTTCAATAGAAGCTTCAACTATTTTAGAATTAATATTCAAATAATATAACATAGCAACTACTATAGCTCTCATAGCATATGCTCGATGTTTATTGAGTCTCCTGAACCGCGTTAAAACACTACCGGTTTTAGGATCTATAGGTAGTAACGTATAATTTAAATTACTTCTAGAAACATCTATTTCTAATGCTTTTTTCATTGCATAACAAATAAATGCAGATCTTTTTCTCTCGTTTTTAGAAGGATTAAAGCATGGTTTAGGATTATATATGTAATTTTTTCTAGGCACTAAATACACTTGATCAAAAGTAAAATATATTTTTTAATTTAATAAACGATATTTAGATCATTTATTATTTATGTAATAAATGTTTTTTGATATATAACATTAATATAAAAAAATTTCAAATTTTTATTCTGTTTTATAAGAATCACTTAAGAAGCGCTAATGAAGAATATGTTTTTTCTTACTCATTTTATCAATGTACGCCATGCCAAAAGCAGATAATACAAAAGTTAAATGAATTATAACGCACAGCATAATTTTATTATCTAATATTCTCTCTGCTTCCATAAATAAACGTAAAAGATGTACAGAAGATATAGCAACTATTGATGATGCTACTTTATTTTTGATGGAATTTACATCCATAGTACCCATCCATCCTAATCTTTTTTGATTATCTTGTATATCCATTTTAGAAATAAAATTTTCATATCCAGAAAACATTACCATTACTAATAGTCCACCTACTAATGCAATATCAATTAATGATAAAACTACTAATACTAAACCCGATTCAGACATAGCTACAATATCTGGCATAATAAAAACAATTTGTTGAAAAAATTTTAATGTCAATAAAATAAATCCAAATGACAAGCCTACATACACTGGAAACATCAACCAACGAGAGGCATATATAGTTTTTTCAATAATTTTTTCCATTTTTTCCCCTAATTTTTTTAGTAACATATTTAAAAAAAAAAAATAAATTTATAAAAGTATTTTAAGTGTAATTGATATACGTTTTAATATTTTTTAAAATTTAATAAGTTGTTATTGAAAATAATTAAAATGTATGTTAAGAGTATCTTTAAATATTTTATAAATTATATTTATTCATAAAAAAAAATAAAAGTAAAGTATATATTCTCAAATATAAAAAATTTTAAAATATCAATGATATAAATAAAACAATAATTTTATATTTGTAAAATATATGGAAAATTAACTCATCTACTACTTAAAGTATCATGTTATGATATCAAGAAACTGTTACATACATAATCCTAATCCATTTTTCACACCACCTAAAAATAATAAACGCAGACCTTCCTTTATCTATTATG